>NZ_JBHUBB010000006.1:0-12884 GCF_042789485.1 Streptomyces sp. NPDC056835 | reverse complement strand
TTTTTAGTTTTTTTGTACATTTTTGGGGTACCCAACGGTTTTTTTTTGCACCCGCTTGCGCCGCTTGCCCCCCGCCGGGCGTCTGGGGGGGTTTGGGGTTCAATTGTTTCGTCGCCCGAAACCCCCGCGGTTCACGACAGACCGAGTTCGTCATCGAGGAGCGCGAACACATCGTCGTCCGACGCCGCCTCCAGGTTGAACTCGCCGGAGCCGTTCGCCGACTCCTGCCGCAGCGCGGCCCACTTGCTCCTGAGCACCTCGATGCGCCCGGCGACATGCTTGAACTCCTGCGCGTCGACGGTCATCTCCGTGATCGCCTTCTCCAACTGGTCGAGTACGGCGAGCACCGATCCGGCTCCGGTGACCTCCTCGGTCACCAGCTGGGAGTGGAGATGGTCCACGACCGCGGCCGGGGTGGGGTAGTCGAACAGCAGAGTGGCCGGCAGGCGCAGCCCCGTGGCCGCGTTCAGCCGGTTCCTGAAGTCCACCGCCGTCAGCGAGTCGAAGCCCAGCTCCTGGAACTGCCGCGAGGCGCCGACCGCCGTCCCGTCCGTGTGTCCGAGCACCACGGCCGCCTGATCGCGGACCAGCGTCAGAAGAACGTCACGGCGCTCCTCGTCGGTCAGTCCGGTCAGCCGTTGCCCGAGCGATTCGGCCGACCGCGGAGCGGCCGTCGCCGACCGCCGGGACGGTGTCCTGATCAGACCGCTGAGCAGCGGCGGGACTTCGCCCTGGGCGCGGAGGGCCGCCAGATCCAGCCGTACGGGCAGCATCAGCGCCCGCGAGCCGGTGGCCGCCGCGTCGAAGAGCGCGAGGCCCTGCTCGATGGAGAGCGGCGGCATCCCGGAGCGGGCCAGACGCCGCATGTCCGCCTCGCTCACCGTCCCCGTCATCCCGCCCGCCTGATCCCACGGACCCCACGCCAACGACACACCCGGCAGACCCTCAGCCCGCCTACGCGCCACCAAAGCATCCAGGAAGGTATTCGCGGCAGCGTAATTGCCCTGCCCAGCGCCCCCGAACAGACCCGCCACCGACGAGAACACCACGAACGCACCCAAACCGAGATCACGCGTCAGCTCATGCAAATGCCACGCCGCGTCCACCTTCGGCCGCAAAACCGTATCCAGCCGCTCCGGCGTCAGCGAACCGACCACACCATCGTCCAGCACACCGGCGGCGTGTACGACCGCCGAGACCGGATGTGCGGCGGGTACGGCGGCCAGCACCTCGGCCAGCGCTGCCCGGTCGGCGACATCACAGGCCGCGGCCGTGACCTCGGCGCCGAGCCGCTTCAGTTCCTCGACGAGCGCTTCCGCGCCCTCGGCACCGGGACCGCGGCGGCTGAGCAGCAGCAACCGGCGTACGCCGCGTTCCGCTACCAGGTGCCGGGCCAGGATCGCGCCCAGACCGCCGGTTCCGCCGGTGATCAGTACCGTGCCGCCCCGCTCCCAGCTCTTCCCGGCCCCATCTGTTGCCCCGTCTGTTGGCCCTTCTGTTGCCCCATCTGTTGCCCCATCTGTCTCCCCGTTGGTGGGAATGACCTGCTCCGGGAGGGTTACGCGATCCAGCCTGGCGGCCCTGACCTCGCCCCCTCGGAGCACCAACTGCGGCTCGTCGGAACCGAGAGCCCGGGTCAGCGGAGCCGGCGCCGCGGCGTCGTCCGCCGGGTCGAGATCCAGCAGCCCGAAGCAGCCGGGATTCTCCGACTGCGCCGACCGCACCAGACCCCATACGGAGGCCGCCGCCAGGTCGGCGAGTGCGCCGCCGTCGACGGTGTTGTCGTCCACGGCGTGGTCTTCCACGGCCACCGCTCCCCGGGTGACGAACACCAGCCGCGACCCGGCGAACCGGTCATCGGCCAGCCACTGCTGGAGCTGCCCCAGCACCCGGGAGACGACCTCGCGCACCGATCCGGGCACGGTCTCTGCCCCGGCACCGTCCCGTTCGCCCAGGACGGGCACCAGTACGACGGGCGGCACCGGGGAATCCCCGGCCGCCAACGACGCCAGGTCGGCGTGCGCCTCGACGCCCGTACCGTCCGTACCGCCCGTACCGCCCGTACTGGACCTACTGTCCGCACCGGACGTACTGGATGTACCGAATGTGCCGGACTTTGCCAGGACGTCGGCGAGCCCGAAAGCGTCCGGTCCGAGGACGACGACCGACCCGGGAATGTCCGACTCGACCACGGCCGTCACCGGCGTCCACTCCAGGCCGAACAGGGAGTCCCTGCCGGCGCCTGTGGGACCGTTCAGTTGCTCGCTCGACACGGTCCGTACGAGCAGCGAGTCGACGGAAGCGACCGGCTGACCCGAAGTGTCGGCGGCAGCCACAGAAATCGCGTCCTTGCCCACGGGAGCCAGCCGCACCCGCAATGCGGAAGCACCCGTCGCACGCAACGACACGCCCTCCCACGAGAACGGCAGACCACCACCGCCCCCTTCACCATCACCGTCGCCCGCCAGAAGCGAGGCATGCAAAGACGCGTCAAGCAGTGCGGGGTGAAGACCGAACCCGGCAGCGTCACCTTCGACGCTCTCCGGAAGAGTCACCTCCGCGAAGATCTCACCGTCGCGCCGCCAAGCCGCCCGCAACCCCTGGAACACCGGACCGTACGCGAACCCGATCTCCTCGAACCGCTCATAGCAACCCTCGACATCCAGAACCTCGGCACCGGCCGGCGGCCACACCCTCGCGTCGAACCCGAAGCCCATCGCACTGGTGTCGCCGGAGATCACCAGCGAACCAGTGGCGTGCTGGACCCAGGACGCATCCGCCACGTCCTCCGGGCGGGAGTAAATCCCCACCGAACGCCGACCCGACTCATCAGGAACACCGACCGCCACCTGCACCTGAACCGCACCACGCTCCGGAAGAACGAGAGGCGCGGCAAGCGTCAACTCCTCCACCCGATCGCAACCGACCTCGTCACCCGCCCGAATCGCCAGCTCAAGCAGCGCGGTGCCGGGGAGAAGAGCGCGTCCCATCACCACGTGGTCAGCCAGCCACGGATGCGACCGCACCGACAACCGACCGGTGAACAACACGCCCTGACCCGCAGCCAGTTCGACGGCCGCGCCCAGCAGCGGATGCTCGGCCGAACCGAGACCCGCCGCGCGCACATCACCGGCGCCACCGGACTGCGAACCCGCCGGCCAGAACCACTGGTGCTGGAAGGCGTACGTGGGCAACTCGACCCGCCGCGCCCCTGTCCCCGCGAAGAACCCGGTCCAGTCGGCCTTCGTACCGCGCGCGTGCAGGCGAGCGAGCGCGGTGAGGGCTGTCCGTTCCTCGTCCCGGTCCTTACGGAGGATCGGGACGATCAGCGCTTCTTCCGGCGCGGTCTCCTGGGCCATGGCCGACAGCACACCGTCCGGCCCCAGCTCCAGGAACGTACTCACACCCTGCTCGGCCAGCGTCCGCACACCATCCGCGAACCGGACCGCCTCCCGGACATGCCGCACCCAGTACCCGGCCGACGACAACTCCTCGGCCGACGCCAGACCACCCGTCAGATTCGATACGACCGGAATACGCGGCGCCGCGAACGACAACCCCTCCGCAACCAATCGGAACTCATCCAGCATCGGCCGCATAAGAGGCGAATGGAACGCGTGCGACACCCGCAGACGCGTCGTCTGACGACCCTGCTCCTCCAACTGCGCCGCCACCGCCAGGACGGCGTCCTCATCACCCGAGACAACAACCGACGCGGGACCGTTGATCGCCGCGATCGACACGTCGCCGGAGAGCAGCGGGGTGACTTCCTCCTCCGTCGCCCGTACCGCGACCATCGCGCCACCGGCCGGCAGCGCCCGCATCAGCTTCGCCCGCGCCACGACCAGTGCGCAGGCGTCCTTCAGTGAGAACACCCCCGCCACATGAGCCGCCGCGATCTCACCGATCGAATGACCCGCCACGAAGTCCGGGACCACACCCCACGACTCCACCAGCCGGAACAGCGCCACCTCCACCGCGAACAACGCCGGCTGAGTAAACCCCGTGTCATTCAGCAGTTCTGCGTCACCGCCCCACATCACCTCGCGCAGTGGCCGCTCCAACTCACCGTCCAGCGTGGCGAGTACGGAGTCCAGTGCCTCGGCGAACGCCGGGAACCGCTCGTACAACTCACGGCCCATCCCGAGCCGCTGACTGCCCTGCCCCGAGAACAGCACCGCTGTCCTGCCGTCGAGCACCGGACCCGAACTCGATACGGGCACCGACACCGCCGACGGATCCGCGTCACCGGACGCCAGGGCGCTCAGCGCACGAAGCGCGTCACCAGGGCCACCAGGGCCACCAGGGCCACCGGAGCCGTCGGAGCCGTCGGATTCACTCGCCAGCACCACCGCGCGGTGCTCGAACACCGAGCGGCCCGTCGCCAGCGAGAACCCGACATCCACCGGCCGCAGCTCCGGCCGTGCCTCGATGTAGGAGAGCAGCCTGGCCGCCTGAGCCGCCAGCGCCTCCGGGGTCTTGCCCGAGAGGACCCACGGCACCACGGCGCGCGACGCGGACTCCGCCACGGGCGGCTCGGCCGCGAACTCGGCCACCGGCTCGGGCTCGGGCTCCGGCTGTTCGAGGATGACGTGCGCGTTGGTTCCACTGATCCCGAAGGACGAGACACCCGCCCGACGCGCGCGACCGACCTCCGGCCACTCGACCGGCTCCGTCAGCAGCTCCACCGCGCCCGCCGACCAGTCGACGTGCGACGACGGCTCGGTCACATGCAGCGTGCGCGGCAGCACGCCGTGCCGCATCGCCAGCACCATCTTGATGACACCCGCCACACCGGCGGCGGCCTGCGTGTGACCGATGTTGGACTTCACCGATCCGAGGAGCAGCGGACGCTCCGGATCGCGGTCACGCCCGTACGTCGCCAGCAGCGCCTGCGCCTCGATCGGGTCACCCAGCGTCGTACCCGTACCATGCGCCTCCACCGCGTCCACATCGTCCAGCGACAGCCCGCCGCTGGCCAGCGCCTGACGGATCACCCGCTGCTGCGAAGGACCGTTCGGGGCGGTCAGACCATTCGACGCGCCGTCCTGGTTGATCGCGCTGCCGCGCAGCACCGCCAGCACCTGATGGCCATTGCGCCGCGCGTCCGACAGCCGCTCAAGCACCAGCATGCCGACACCCTCAGACCAGCCCACACCATCGGCCGACTCCGAGAACGCCTTGCAGCGGCCGTCGGGCGACAGACCCCGCTGCCGGGAGAACTCCACGAAGGTGCCCGGGGTCGACATCACCGTCACACCGCCCGCGAGTGCCAGCGAGCATTCACCGCCGCGCAGCGCCTGGGCCGCCAGATGCATCGCGACCAGCGACGACGAGCACGCCGTGTCCACCGTCACCGCCGGACCCTCGAACCCGAAGGTGTACGAGACCCGGCCCGAGGCCACGCTTCCCGCGCTGCCCTGGCCCTGATGTCCTTCGAACTGCTTGCCGTTCAGTGTGGTGCCGTAGTCGTTGTACATCACACCGGCGAACACTCCGGTCGCACTGCCCATCAGGGAGACGGGGTCGATGCCGGCCCGCTCGATCGCCTCCCACGAGGCTTCGAGCAACAGCCGCTGCTGCGAGTCCGTCGCCAGCGCCTCACGCGGCGACATACCGAAGAAGGCGGGATCGAACTCGCCCGCGTTCTCCAGGAATCCGCCCGAGCGGGTGTACGACGTGCCCGCATGGTCCGGATCCGGGTTGAACAGCCCGTCCACGTCCCAGCCACGGTTGGCCGGGAAGCCGGAGACCGCGTCGGTGCCCTCGGTGACCAGCCGCCACAGGTCCTCGGGCGAGGCCACCCCGCCCGGGTAGCGGCAGCTCATCCCGACGACCACGATCGGATCGTCGGCCACGGGCGGCAGCATCCGGACCGGGATCGTGGTCTCCGCCTCAGTGCCGAACAGTTCGTCGCCGAGATGGTCCGCGAGCGCGGTCGCGGTCGGGTAGTCGAAGATCAGCGTGGCTGTCAGCCGCAGATCTGTCACCGTACTCAGCCGGTTCCGCAGCTCCACCGCTGTCAGCGAGTCGAAGCCCAACTCCCGGAACTGGGAAGTGGCGTTGACGGCTGCCGCGTCGGCGTGGCCGAGTACGAGGGCGACCTGACTCCGTACGAGGTCCAGAAGTGCTTCGTGCCGGGCGGACGAGGTCAGTCCGGCCAGTCGGCCGAGAAGCCCGGTAGCGGCGGCGGTGGCCGATCCGGCGACCGCGCTCCGACGGGCGCGGGTACGGATCAACGAGCTGAGCAGCGGCGGTACTTCACTCTGGGCGCGGAGGGCCGCCAGATCCAGCCGCACCGGCGCCACCACGGTCCGACCGGAGGCGAGCGCCGCGTCGAAGAGCGCGAGGCCCTGCTCGATGGAGAGCGGCGGCATCCCGGAGCGGGCCAGACGCCGCATGTCCGCCTCGCTCACCGTCCCCGTCATCCCGCCCGCCTGATCCCACGGACCCCACGCCAACGACACACCCGGCAGACCCTCAGCCCGCCTACGCGCCACCAAAGCATCCAGGAAGGTATTCGCGGCAGCGTAATTGCCCTGCCCAGCGCCCCCGAACAGACCCGCCACCGACGAGAACACCACAAACGCACCCAAACCGAGATCACGCGTCAGCTCATGCAAATGCCACGCCGCGTCCACCTTCGGCCGCAAAACCGTATCCAGCCGCTCCGGCGTCAGCGAACCGACCACACCATCGTCCAGCACACCGGCCGTGTGCACCACGGCGGTCAACGGGTGTTCGGACGGTACGTCGGCCAGCAGCCCGGACACGGCGGGCCGGTCGGCGAGGTCGCACGCGGCGACCGTGGCCCGCGCACCGTGCGCGGTCAGTTCGGCGACCAGTTCGGCGGCGCCGGGTGCGTCCGTACCCCGCCTGCTGACCAGCAGCAGATGGCGCACACCGCGCTCGGTCACGAGATGCCGGGCCAGGATCGCGCCCAGACCGCCCGTACCGCCGGTGATCAGGACCGTACCCTCACCGTCCCAGGCCGGGCCGGCCTGGTCACCGTTCCCGCCGACGGTCAGGGGGACACGGGTCAGTCGTCCCGCGCGGATCGCGCCGTCGCGGACGATCAGCTGTGGTTCATCGGAACCGAGAGCCTTTCGCGCTTCGGACAGGGACGACAGGCCGGTGGGGAGATCCAGCAGCCCGAAGCGGCCCGGGTTCTCCGACCGCGCGGACCGCACCAGACCCCATACGGAGGCAGCCGCCAGGTCGGCGACAGCGCCGCCGTCCACGGACACGGCTCCCCGGGTGACGAACACCAGCCGCGAGCCGGCGAACCGCTCCTCGGCCAGCCAGCCCTGGATCAGGGCCAGGGCCTCGGCGGTCAGCGCGTGGGCCGACTCCGCTACCCCGTCCTCGTACGACGTACCGTCGATGCCCACCAGTACGGTGCCCGGCACCGGGGACTCCCCCGCCGCCGACGACACCAGATCGGCGAATGTCCCGACCGTCTCGACCTCCGCGCCGGACTCGGCCATTCCGTCGGCGAGTCCCAGTGTGTCCGGTCCGAGGACGACGACCGACCCCGGAATGTCCGACTCGGCCACCGCCGTCACCGGCGTCCACCCCAGGCCGAACAGCGCGTCACGGACGAGGTCCGCGGAAGCGGAGCCGGTCAACTGATCGCGCGACACGGCCCGTACGAGCAGCGAGTCGACGGAGGCGACCGGCTGACCGGACGTGTCGGCGACGGCCACGGACATCGCGTCCTTACCGACCGGAGCCAACCGCACCCGTAGCGCCGAAGCACCCGTCGCGTGCAGCGAGACACCCATCCACGAGAACGGCAGAGCACCACCGGCCTCTTCGCCGTCGCCCGCCAGGAGCGAGGCATGCAGGGACGCGTCGAGCAGCGCGGGATGCAGACCGAACCTGGCCGCGTCACTCTCCGCGCTCTCCGGCAGGCTCACCTCGGCGAAGATCTCGCCGTCGCGCTGCCAGGCCGCCTTCAGCCCCTGGAACACCGGGCCGTACGCGAAGCCCAGCTCGTCGAACCGCTCGTAGCAACCCTCGACCTCCAGAGCCCGGGCGCCGGTCGGCGGCCACACTGTTGCGTCGAAGCCGGAGTCGGCGGCAGTGGTGTCGGCGGTCGTCAGCGCGCCGGTGGCGTGCTGCGTCCATGATCCGTCCGCCCCGTCCTCGGGGCGGGAGTAGATCCCCACCGACCGCCGACCCGACTCATCAGGGGTACCGACCGCGACCTGCACCTGAACCGCACCACGCTCCGGCAGAGTCAGCGGCGCGGCGAGCGTCAGCTCCTCCACACGGTCACAGCCGACCTCGTCACCGGCCCGGATCGCCAGCTCAAGCAGCGCGGTACCGGGAAGAAGAACCCGGCCCATCACCGCGTGATCAGCCAGCCACGGATGCGACTGGACCGACAACCGACCCGTCACCAACGCGCCCTCGACCTCGGCGAGTTCGACGGCCGCACCGAGCAGCGGATGCTCGGCTGAACCGAGCCCAGCGGCCCGTACGTCGCCGGTACCACCCAGGGGGCCCGCCGGCCAGAACCACGTGCGCTGGAAGGCGTACGTGGGCAACTCGACCCGCCGCGCGCCGGCCCTCGCGAACAACGCCGGCCAGTCCGCCGGAACTCCCCGCACATACAGCTGGGCCAGCGCGGCGAGCGCCGTCGACTCCTCGGGCCGGTCCTTGCGGAGGATCGGGACGATCGCCGCTCCGTCCGGCGCGGTCTCCTGGGCCATGGCCGACAGCACACCGTCCGGACCCAGCTCCAGGAAGGTGGTCACGCCCTGCTCGCCGAGCGTCCGCACGCCATCGGCGAACCGGACCGCCTCCCGGACATGCCGTACCCAGTACTCGGCCGAGCACAGCTCCTCCGCCGACGCCAGACCACCGGTCAGATTCGACACGACCGGGATCCGGGGAGCCGCGAACGACAACCCCTCCGCGACGGTGCGGAAGTCATCCAGCATCGGCCGCATCAAAGGCGAGTGGAAGGCGTGCGAGACACGCAGACGCGTGGTCTTACGACCCTGCTCCGACAACCGCGCCGCCACCGCCAGGACAGCATCCTCGTCACCCGAAACGACAACCGACGCAGGGCCGTTGATCGCCGCGATCGACACCTCACCCGCCAGCAACGGAGCGACTTCGTCCTCCGTCGCCTGCACCGCCATCATCGAACCACCCACCGGCAACCCCTGCATCAACGACGCACGCGCCACCACCAGACGACAGGCGTCCTCCAGCGAGAAGACCCCCGCCACATGCGCCGCAGCGATCTCACCGATCGAGTGGCCCGCCACGAACTCGGGCCGCACACCCCACGACTCCACCAGCCGGAACAGCGCCACCTCCACCGCGAACAACGCCGGCTGAGTAAACCCCGTGTCATTCAGCAGCTCGGCGTCCTCACCCCACATCACCTCACGCAGCGAACACCCCAACTCGCCTTCCAGCAAGGCGAGTACGGAATCCAGCGCCTCCGCGAACACCGGGAACCGGCCGTACAACTCACGGCCCATCCCCAACCGCTGACTGCCCTGCCCCGAGAACAGCACCGCCGTCTTCCCACCGACGACCGCACCCGACACCACCGACGAATCCACGTCACCGGACGCCAGAGCCGCAAGGGCTCGCACCGCATCAGCGGAAGCGCCCGCCAACACCACCGCCCGGTGATCGAACACCGACCGGCCCGTCGCCAGCGAGAACCCGACATCCACCGGCCGCAGCTCCGGCCGCGCCTCGATCGACGACAGCAGCTTGGCCGCCTGGCCGCGCAGCGCCTCGGCCGTCTTGCCCGAGAGCGCCCACGGAACCACACCCGACTCGGTCTCCGGGGCTTCCGTACTGCCGAGGACTGTTCCCTCGATGACGGTGGTCGGCTGTTCAAGGATGACGTGAGCGTTCGTCCCACTGATCCCGAACGACGAGACGGCCGCGCGCCGCGCGCGACCGACCTCCGGCCACCGCGTCTGCTCGGTCAGCAGCTCCACCGCGCCTTCTGACCAGTCCACATGTGACGACGGGGCGTCGACGTGCAGCGTCTGCGGCAGCACCCCATGACGCATCGCCGTGATCATCTTGATCACGCCTGCCACACCCGCAGCCGCCTGCGTATGACCGATGTTCGACTTCACCGAGCCCAGCAGCAGCGGACGCTCCGGGTCACGATCACGGCCGTATTCGGCGAGGAGTGCCTGCGCCTCGATCGGGTCGCCCAGCGTCGTACCCGTACCGTGCGCCTCCACCACATCGACATCGTCGGCCGCGAGTCCGCCGCTGGCGAGCGCCTGACGGATCACGCGCTGCTGCGACGGGCCGTTGGGGGCGGTGAGCCCGTTCGACGCGCCGTCCTGGTTGACGGCCGAGCCACGGACCACCGCCAGGATCTCGTGGCCATTGCGCCGCGCGTCGGACAGCCGCTCAAGCACCAGCATGCCGACACCCTCCGACCAGCCGACGCCGTCGGCCGCGTCCGAGAACGCCTTGCAGCGGCCGTCGGGAGAGAGTCCGCGCTGCCGGGAGAAGTCGACGAACACCGACGGGGTCGACATCACGGTCACGCCACCGGCGAGTGCGAGGGAGCATTCGCCGCTGCGCAGCGCCTGCATCGCCCAGTGCATCGCGACCAGCGACGACGAGCACGCCGTGTCCACCGTCACCGCCGGACCCTCCAGGCCCAGCGTGTACGAGACCCGGCCCGACGCGAGGCTCGGCGAACTGCCGCTCCCCTGGAAGCCCTCGAACTCCGGGCCCCCCAGGACGGTGCTGTAGTCGTTGTACATCACGCCAGCGAATACGCCGGTCGCGCTTCCCTTCAGCGACACCGGGTCGATACCGGCCCGCTCGATCGCCTCCCACGAGGTCTCCAGCAGCAGCCGCTGCTGGGAGTCCGTCGCCAGCGCCTCACGCGGCGACATACCGAAGAAGGCCGGGTCGAACTCACCCGCCTCGTGCAGGAATCCGCCCGAGCGGGTGTACGACGTGCCCTTGTGGTCGGGGTCCGGGTTGAACAGCCCGTCCACGTCCCAGCCACGGTTGGTCGGGAAGGCGGAGATCACATCGCTGCCCTCGGTGACCAGCCGCCACAGATCCTCCGGCGAGGCCACCCCGCCCGGATACCGGCAGCTCATCCCCACGACCACGATCGGATCGTCGGCCACCGCGGCGGCACGCCTGGCCACAGGCAGGGCCACGTCCGCATCGGCACCGAGCAAATTATCGAGCAGATGATCGACCAGCGTCTCGACGGTCGGATAGTCGAAGACCATCGTGGCCGGCAGTCGCAGCCCGGTCACGGTGTTGAGCCGGTTGCGGAGTTCGACAGAGGTCAGCGAGTCGAAGCCCAGGTCGCGGAAGGCCCGGCCCGGGTTGACCGCATTGCCGTCGGCGTGCCCCAGAACGAGAGCGACCTGCCCGCGTACGAGGTCCAGCAGCACTTCCTGACGCTCAACCACCGTCAGCCCGGCCAGCCGCTCCACCAGACCGGCCGCGGCAGCCGACCCGGCCACCGCGGCAGCCCGACGCGACCGCGAACGAATCAACGACCGCAACAGCGGCGGAACCTCACCCCGCCCACGCAACACCGCCAGATCCAGCCGCACCGGCGCCACCACAGCATCACCAGAAGTCAGAGCCGCGTCGAACAACGCCACACCCAGCTCCACCGACAACGCCGGCACACCCGCACGAGCCATCCGCTCCGCGTCCGCCTCCGACAGCGTGCCCGTCATCCCACCCGACTGATCCCACGGGCCCCAGGCCAACGACACACCCGGCAGACCCTCAGCCCGCCTACGCTCCATCAACGCGTCCAGAAACGCGTTACCCGCCGCGTAATTACCCTGACCCGCACTACCGAACAGAGCAGCGATGGAAGAGAACACGATGAAGGCAGAGAGGTCGTGGCCGCGCGTCAGTTCATGCAGGTTCCAGGCCGCGTCGACCTTCGGACGCAGGACCTTGTCCAGCCGCTCCGGCGTCAGCGAACCCACCACACCGTCGTCCAGCACACCCGCCACATGCACCACAGCCGACACGGTGTGTCGAGCCAGCAGATCGGCGAGCGCGCCACGGTCCGCGACATCGCAGGCCTCGATCGACACCTCGGCGCCGTGCTCCGTCAGTTCATCGCTCAGTGCTTCGGCTCCGTCGGCGGCCAGGCCCCGGCGGCTCACCAGCAACAGCCGACGCACCCCGTGCTCCGCCGCCAAATGCCGTGCCACCACCGCGCCCAGACCACCCGTACCACCAGTGATCAGCACACAGCCATCACCACCCCAGACCGGACCCACCGCAAGCTCACCAACCGACCCACGCACCAACCGCCCGGCCAGCACCTCACCACCACGAACGATCACCTGCGGCTCGTCCCCACCCAACACCGACAACGGCAACACAACCGGCCCGACCGGATCCAGATCGACCAGACCGAAACAACCCGGATTCTCCGACTGCGCCGACCGCACAAGCCCCCGCACCGCAGCCGCCGCCACATCAACACCACCCACAGCACCCCGCGTCACAAAAACAAACCGCGACCCCCCGAACCGCTCATCCGCCAACCGCTCCTGAACCTGCCCGAGCACCCGCCGCGTCAACACACGTGCCACATCCGCCACATCGGCACCAGACTCCCCAACCACCGGAATCAACACCACACCCGGCACCACCGCCCCCCCAGCGCCCAACGCCTCCAGATCGGCGACGAGTTCGGGCACGGCACCCGCAGCACTCAGGACCTCGACGAGGCCCAGGGTGTCCTGGCCCGCCACGGCGATCGTCTGCGAAGTGCCGACAGCCGGAGCGGCTACCGGTGTCCAGTCCAGCCTGAACAGCGCCTCCCTCGCCGGCGCACCCACCTCACTCAAAGCCTCCGCCGACAACGCCCGCATCGCCAACGA